>NZ_JRFE01000033.1 GCF_000756305.1 Myxosarcina sp. GI1 | reverse complement strand
GAAATGATGGACGACATGAAAATGGATGGAGGTGATGATAATAGTGATGGCGAAGATTATGAAATGATGGACGACATGAAAATGGATGTAAGTGAAGGTACGACTGATACTTTTACCCAAAGCGATGCTGGTACTCCTTTAGAAAATTCTGCTATACCCGCAGATACCGATGATGGAAATGATATAGAAAAGCTAGACTTTGGTTCGGAATTTACCAATCCTAATAATTTGGATTCGTCAGATCGCTTGGTAGGTGGAGAGGGCGCAAATACCTTTGAATTCAACCCATTAATAAATGCCAAACCTGAAATCTACGAAAAGCACATTAAAGAAGACGGTACGATTGATTGGAAAGGCGTGGCAGGAGAAAACGACAATTACCACGACCATTGGGTTGATGGGATTGGCAATGACGCAATCGCCGACTTTAGCGGCAATGGTGGTRAAGGAGACAACATCAAAATTGTCGGTCACACGGTAGCAGTAGAAGTTCTAGAAGAACTAGAAAACCAAGCTACTCTAGGCATTTACAGCGACCAGGGTGCGGATGACAATAGGGGGAATGGCGCACATGACTTCGATGTTATTGGAACTGTTGAAGTGAACCACGATGGCAATTTTKATTTTAGTAAAGATGTAAGCGTCGATCCCAATGTTTTTGATGGTGCTTTTGCCACTGCTTAAAAAATCTCATGAACAGCAACTCTTCAGCAAATTCAGTACAAACTCCTTTCACGGGAGAAGCATTTGTCATCGGCGACACAAAAAAAGAAGAATATCTTCAGGTAGAACATTTTGACAACGGAGGTGCAGGTGTCTCCTATCAAGATTTTGATTCCATCAATCATRGCGGCGACTATCGGCAAAACGAGGGTGTTGACATCGAAAAAACTAGTGATGTTGGTGGCGGCTATAATCTTGGCTGGTTTGCTGGCAAGGAATGGCTGGAATACACTACAGACGTTACCGCAGGGACATACGACCTAAAATTTCGAGTTGCCGCACCGAATGATACTTCTGGTTCAATAAATGTCAAGCTAGATGATAAATTGCTTGGAAAAGTTACCGTTACTGGAACGGGGGGCTGGCAAAATTGGCAGACAATAGAGCTACAAGATGTCGAACTCGATGGTGGCGAGGATAAAATTCTGCTTCTAGAAGTTGGTGATAGTGGTTACTTTAACCTTAATTGGTTAGCGTTCGAGCAAAAAAACGTAAACGATGGCGTAAATGACAAAAACAATAAAGTTGAAAACGTTACTGTTGAAAGTAAATCTTCTGTCCTCAACGCCGTTGAAACACAAAACACTAATAACGTTAATATGAGTAACGTTAAAGCTCGCAGTACCGACGACTTCCTCGACTCAATAGGAGTTATAGTTCAAGCAGGAAACCGAGAAACTGCCTATGGTAATTTTGATTCGGTTATCAAACCCAGACTAGATGAATTAGATGTTCGTCATGTAAGAACYARTGTWAGMCCAGATGACRAYWYRACWATTAGTAGGCTCAARGAAYTRGCAAAACTGGGAATKGAATTYAATYTRGTYATGAACCCTGAAGAACTYAGTCYYRATGAGTCTGTCGMKCTWGTAGAAGAATTCGGAGCGGCGATYGAGTCGGTAGAAGGACCMAATGAATGGAATCATACCAGGGATGAAACTTACAAAGGACAAAACTTTCCCAATGGACTCAGTAACTATCAAGCAGATCTTTATCAGGCAATAAAAAGCGACCCTGATACTGCTAATGTACCAGTAATTGCTCCTGGCTTGTCTAATGCTTTTGGAGTTAAAAACGATGTAGCAGAGTTGGGTCGAGTAAAAGCCGATTTTAACAATGCCCATCACTATCCCTCTGGTTTAAACCCATATAATGATGAGTTTTTCTGGCATTTACCTATTTACTATAAGCTTAGTGGCGCAGACAAACCCCTGATTGTCACCGAAACTGGCTATTTTAACTCTGTGCAAGATCCCAAAGGCATATCGGAAGAAGCTGCTGGTAAATATTTACCGAGACTGCTCTTAGAATATTTCAATCTGGGTATCGAACGAACCTATCTTTATGAACTGATCGACGATCGCGCCAGCGATAGCAGAGAATTCAACTTTGGCTTACTACGAGCTGATGGTTCTAAAAAACCTGGTTTTGTGGCGATCGAAAATCTTATTGATATTTTAGATTCTGGCGGCTCGGGTAGTTCGGGAGGCTCTGGTTCTTTAGACTTTGCCCTTCAAGGAGACACCAATGATATTCATCAAACTTTGCTGCAAAAGCAAGATGGGCAATATTATCTAGCTTTATGGCAAGAAGTGCCTAGTTACGACCTCAATACTAATTCCAATATTAATGTACCTGCTAAAAACCTGACCCTAAATTTTGGCAGCAATATACAACAGGCGAAAGTTTACGATCCTCACAAAAGTAAAGATGCTCAAACAACTGTAAGCAACGTAAATTCAATGGATGTTTCAGTATCAGATAAAGTAACTATTTTAGAAATAAGTATTTAATTATGTTTCAGATTTTGTTTTTCGTTAATAGTACAAAGAGACTCATTTATTCGCTCGATATTTCCATTTTGAATAGCGCGTGATAAATTAACAAAATCATGTTTTATGTCTGGAATTTCTCGAACTAACTGCTTAATATAAATCAAATCTGAAAAATTAAAAATTTTGTCGATCTCGGTAAAACTATCGTTATAATTTTGCTTTGAAGCCTGACTTTCTAGCAGTAATTGTTCATTTAATTGTATTATTTTTAAGCTGTTGTCTATGACTTCAGATATTCGATCGAGTAGTTTTATATTAAGCTCGACTAATTCTGTATTTATACTTATTAAATGGTAGCTATTTTTAACAAGATTTTTATTTATAGTTATAAGATAATGTTTATCGGCAATTAACTTTTTATTAGCTTTAAAAAGCTGTAAATAGCTAGGAACTGTAATAACTAATTTTAAAAAAGATTTAAGTTGATTAAACATTGTAAACAAATTGAGTTTTTTAAACTTAGAAAATTATTAACGTAGAGTAATTACAAAAGAATTTGTTAAATAAATACTATAGCATAAATTTTGGAAAAAGAATATTTTTAAAAGTAATACTATCAAATGAAAAAAAGTAATATCGGGCAGTCTGGAATTAATTAATTGTCAAGAAACTAATTATAGACACTACAGGTTTGAATCAGGCGATCGCTTATTAATTGACTGAAATTTTCCATTATTTCTACGCTATGAATTTGACTCGATCGCTTTCACAGTTACTGTGCATCCGGGAGCATCCCGTTTTGGCAAATAGACTAAGCAGTAATTTGTCCATTTAGATAAGCGCATCGTAATCGTAGCATTGGAGTTACCGAAGTAGGATTCCACTGCGCTCCTGAAATTTTCAGACGGCGATCGATTTGTTTGATGGCTGATTCAACTGCTCCAGAACCAATTGAAATATGATACTCAGTTTGTAGCAACTCGTAATTAACTAAACGATGACGGTGTTTTTCGATATAAGCTAAAAACTTTCGCGCCCGTCTAGGGCATTCTTGCTGAAATAAAGCGAGCGCTTGAGAGACTTTTCCTTGCCATAAAAAAGTTTCTCCCTGTCGAAGACGTTTTAATGAACCACCAACTTTGAATAAATTTTCTTTGAGATGAAACCAATCTAAAATTTCATGTCGTTGTTGTGTGTTGGCAATTCGACTAAAAAAATTCCACACTCCTGAATGACCATCTCCTAAGCAGACTAAGGGATTCGTTAATACTTGAGAATTGACCCATGCAGCTAACTCTTCCTTTCTTTGGAATGTTGCTCCATAATAAACTCCTGATAAACGTACTGCTTGATAATCTTTCCATTCGCTTTTTTTGCCTAGAGTTTGAGTTCTCAACCTAACTTTGCCTCCGTCGAGACACACCTCATTTATGGCTATCGAACTATCAGGGAAATCTAAATGCTCTTTTTCTTTGTAGACTTGTCTTTGTAAAGTGCTATGCCCGACTTTCATTCCTGTTAGTAGAAACAAATCTTGCTCTGCTTGAGAGAACGATTCATTGGCACTCAAACATAGACAACATTTTTGCAGTAAAGGACTGATGCGAGCTTTTGCCTCTACACCTAGTTTTTCTAGTTGTCGGCGACGTAAACGTAATTTTCCTATCGAGCTTTTGATGGTTCGCTCCTTTCCAATGTTTGTTTGAGTCTTTTGTTTGATAAAAAAAATGCCATCCCAGGTCCAATTGATTCTAAGAAATGTTCTCTAACTGTTTTTTCTATCTCCTCTAAGGTTTCGCATTTGTCCGATGGAGTATTGCGATACAGAATCTCTGATAGTTCTTGGACACATTCTTGAATCCGTTTTTTCTCTGATGGAGTCATTGACCTTCTTTATAACTCAAGTCCTCTTTCAGTTTGACCTTCATTGCTTCGATTTTTCTACTTCTTTTGTTTTTCTTCCGAAATGGGATGCTCCCTATAATTTTGTTTGTTTTTTTCATATTTTTAACTTTTCAAATATTATGCTTCTACTCGCCGAAAAGTTATGCTTCCAGTGACAAGGTAAGCGTATTGTCATCCCCAAACAATAGAGATACCGCAGTTAGTGCCTTAATAAATGTTTACACAAAATTGTTGAGAAAAAGTTTGGGTAAGTTTGGGTAAGTTTAGATATTTTTGGATAATCATTTAATGCTAATTGACAACATGAGATTGAGCTAATCCAAGGATTTTATTAATTGTGGTATTGTACAAATGTGACTCTCCCCGCCCGTCACTACGTTTTGGGCGAGGCTTCTATTAGAGCTAAACTGATACTGTTGGGTACAAGTTTAGCCTAGTAGGGCAGGTCACACTGCCCCTGGTTATCTCATCCAAGTTTACACTTGGGATTGATGCCACTTTTAGGATGTTGGCACTCGCCTGAGCATCTGCATTTACGAGCCAACCTTTAGCGGTACGGAAAAGTTTAGTAGCTATTCTTTTACCTGAAGACTTCCAATTATCTGGTTTTTCTCCGTATTTGGGAATGAAGTCTCCATCAAAAAACGACGCTTTGCTAGTGTAAGCTTCGTTGACTTCTACAAAATTGACTCCGATTTCAGTAAGCACTACTTTTAACCGTTCCTTTAATTTGGCAGTAGGCAATTGATAGAAGTTCTGGTTATTACGTTTGCCTAGATTAGCTTTCTGCTTAATGCCTTGATTCCATCCCATTACAACTGTTCCAATGCCACTGTCGATACAGTAATTAGCTATAGTACGAGCTATTTTGTTGATGTAATCAGAAAGTCTGCGATTGCGCTTTTCAGTCATTAAAGCAAGTTTTTTACTCCATGCGCGTGGAGCGCATCGCCTTTCGCCTGATGGCGAAAGTCGGCAATCTCCAGATTGCCCCTTATTGTGCTTGGCTACCTCACGATTAAGAGTACGATTCCAAAAGTTAGGTCTTTTACCATCAATGATGAATGAATCACCAGTAGTAGAAACGCAGGTAAGCCAATTCTTGACTCCTGGGTCAATACCTAACGCTTTTTTAAATTCTAATTGATACTGTTTTTCTTTTCTTTGATATACCCATTCGACGTAAAAACATCGGTTTCTAGGAAATATTCTTACCTCCTTGATTTTTTCAGGGTGAATGTTTTTGGGAGCAGGAATATAGATTTCTTTTATCCCCTCTAACTTACCAATCTCAGCACCCAAAGGAAGTCTGATTAACCCAGTTTCAATAGTTTCATTTAATCTTAGATGCTGCGCTGGATAGGTGAATCCAGACATCCCACCTGATTTGCGATATCTAGGCATTTTTGGCTTATCTTCTAATTCGCCTCGATACCAGAGTTGTATTACTTCGTAATGAGACTTGAAAGATTCGCATACAGACATCAAAGTTTGTTGTGCTACCTGAGAAAACAAACACTTGTAATGTTTATTTTGCTTCAGATGCTTGTCCAAATCGTAATAGTTGTAATCAACTTGACCAGATTGTCTGGCAGCACGTTTAAGAGCATAGATAGCACAATTAGTAAGACTGTTAGCCTGACGGCACAGGTATTCGACTACCCGTTGCTCAAAACTATCTAGCTTTAATCTGTCTTGTTGACAACCGTAAAACATGATGGTTTACAATTATTACATCTCAATTATAGTAGCAGTTTTAATCTAATGAATCAAGATGCCTTGCAATGCAGAAGCGAAGCTTCAGATCCTCGTCTAACGACGACTAGTAAGGCTTTGCCTTACGCATCAACGCGACATTGTAAATATCAATCTGGACATCATTTTGTTTGGATTCCTTTCAAACGCCGAAAGATATTTAAGAATGATGAGATTATTACTGCTACTAAAAAATATATAGTTGAAGCCATAGAAAACAATGACATGACTTTAATTGCCATAGAAGTAGACAAAACACTCATGGATCATGTCCATGTATTTGTTTCCATTCCCCCCAGAATATCAGCATCTCAAGCAGTAAATATCATGAAAGGATATAGTTCGAGGCATTTAAGAAAAGAATTCGACTGGCTTAAAAAATTACATGACAAACCTAAGCTTTGGGCAAGTTCTTATTATTGGGGAACAACAGGAAATGTATCTGCTCAAGCAGTCAAACGATATATTGAAGAGTGTCAGGGATGATTTATTAATTATTTTATTGATTTTTTATCAACGCTCCTGCGTCGCGGAGTCTTATATCCCCGCCTTCCGCTTCGCTACTGACGAGGTTTTACGACTCGTTTTATAACCTATTTTCTGTTTTGTTAATAAAAATCTTTAGGCACAAAAAGCGCAGTAACTCGCGCTATCGTATAACCGATTTACTCATAATTACCAAGAAAATTCCAGTAATCTTCAGATTCGGGTTCGATCGCAGAAGAAGTTCGATTGTGAGAACCATCCCAATATTCTGATTCAACTAAGTCTGAGTGATAGCTATCTTCTAATAGTTCTTTCCGAATGCGGTCTATGTAGCGTTGCTTATCTACGGCTAAAGTTGAAACAGCTAATTGTTGTTTTTCTTTGATGATAGGTTCTGAGTTCGTTATCGGAACATCAGCAGAAGTTGGTTCGAGGTTTTGTGGTGGTGATAATGACTCGGTAGGAAGTTCAATAAAAGGATCTGAGTTAGCGGCTCGTCGTCTTCTTCTTTTAATTGGTTCGCTCATTAATAGGTAGTCGAGGAAAAATGGGTTTGGACGTTTATATTTTAAACAGCGAGTAAAAACAGATGAAGGCAAAATTCCTAAAAAGTCATTCATGTAGAGCGATTGCCTCTGGCAGCGGCAATTGCGATCACAGACAATCATATTTCATTGGGTAACGATCGAACTAATAAAGCATGGATAGATAGATAGTAATGAAGTCAATAAGACTATTGTTAGTTACTGTAGTATTTTTGAGTATTGATTTGTGGCTCTACAAGGTAACTTTAGCTCAAGAATGTCCTTACGATAGCTATGCGATAATTGGTAACAACTGTATAGATTTAAACGCTCTAGCAGGATCGTCGAAGCGACCGACGAAAAGATTGCAAAATCGTGTTCAGAACGGCAGAGAGCTTGATTTTTCCTCAAATACTACCAATCTTGCTTTAGAGGATGACACGAGTTGTAGTGAGTTTAACTATCAAGATGAGGCACAAGATTATTTGTTAAAATATCGTGCCTATCAACTTGATTATGATGCTAACGGTATTGCTTGCGAACATTTAATATTTCGGAAATACGGCTACTTAAGCGAAGAAGATTGGAGAGTTCTGAAGGAAGAAAATTTTTATCGTAACGACCCTCGAAGTTTCGGACATGAAAATCCTTTAACCTTAAGCGAAGTACAAAGCATTCTTGGATTTAGCGGTAAAAGTAAACAAGCTTCAGGCAGAACATCTAAGTGGATTTGGATTGATATCGTAAACCCCAAACGCCAGATTGAGGCAAATTTCGTTGATTCTCTAATGACAGAGTTCAAGGGTCGTGGCTTCAAAGATAAAAGTCATTACCGATAACAATAATTTTTTAAACAGAAAAAACAATCGGAATAAATCGAGATTTTCATAAACAGAATATTTGGTAAAACGATCTAGATCGCTGTCACCTGACTATTTTCAAGAAAAAATAGTTAGTGAGCTTAAACTTTTAAATAAACAAAATTTATTAATAAAAAATATAAATCAATTAAAATGATGTCAATTAAAACAACTTTAGTATTAGCTGCTTTATCAACTATTTATTTACCGATAAGTTCGGCAAACGCTAATCCAAGCTCTTGTAGAGCCGCAGCTATTACACCTTTGGAAAAGAAAGCAGTAAAAGTTTTGCAAGATATGTATGGTTTGCAAGCAAAGATGAATATTATCAGCAAAAATTTAAATGAATTAAATCATCAACGAAGAGCGGGCTATAACGCTTATGATTCTAATAGCGTAAATCGATACAATGAAATAATTAACAAGTACAACAATACTGTTCTGCAAAAAAATACTGTTTCAAATGAGTATAATCAATTAAAAAATTCATTTAATGCCACGATAAATCAAATTTCTCCGTCAACAAATATTGGATTTACAAGTTGTCTAAATGTTGCAGTACTTGGCTTGGAAGTAAATACAACCAAAATAAATGTAGATGCAACTGGTTTGAATATTGATTCAACTAGTATAGAAACCGAAAACTTAAGGAGAAGAATAGAAAATGTACGTTATTAACTAAAATTTGCAATTATATGAATAGTTTTGATAAATAACTACATAAGTTTATTTATCGAGGACAAAAAGACTAATTCACTTGCTAATATATTTTTGTAATAATCAAGCTAAAGCAAACAGAGCGATAAGCCTACTCTTTGAGAATGCAGAGTCTAATGACTTGCTCTGCAAACGCATACGGCATGGCTACGCTACGCAGTCTATATCAAAAATCCTCATTTTTAATTGCTCATTTGTTTATTTTGCAAAACAGTTTGGGAAATCTATAACTATGAACTTTATATATACAAAAATATGAGATTGTTAATTAGACTTACAGGTTTAGCTTTATTATTACTGGGAATTTATTATTTAGGACAAAATATTTATTTTTCGACAAATCCGTATCCTTACTGGTGGAGAGGAATAGCGGCTGATGCTTCTATTTTATTTTTGACGACAGGAATATTAATGTTTTTTGCTCTTCCAAGCAGAGATAAAGTTTTGAGTGGTATAGCAATAGCTATTGGAATTCTATTGATTTTTGCCAGCAGTAGAGCTATTTTGAATCCTACTAGTTTATGGCAATTTGTTCTATCGTTGGCAAGTTTTATCGGTGGCTATCAATTATTTACTACTGGTCGTATGAGTATTTAAATGCAATTAGCTACATTAAGGGGCTGGCTGAGCCTACAACTTGCGTTGCGCTTCCGCTAATAGCTTGTTGTTTATTAAAACTTTATTCAAAGTTAAATATCAACAACGTCTATCTCTTTCTAAATCTCTAATTACTTTTTCTTGATACCAAATGTAGCTTTTTCCAGGGTTATTTTGGCGAACATTCCTTATTAGCCTTAAAGCAGCTTTTTCATCGCCACTTAACATAGTCAAAAGTTTTTTATTTAATCCTGTATCTAATTTATACTTTGCCTTAGTCTTTTTTTGTTTTTTAATTTCTTTTACAAAAATATAAATCAGAAAAAATAAAGATGCAAATAAGATAAACGCAATCAAAGATTCCATATTTTGTTTGGTTTCAGAAAATTGAAAACTATTGGTTTTATTATTCCCATTTACTTCAACAGAAATTAAAGGCGATTGCATGATTGCAGCGGCAGAGCCGATCGCTTGACAATTGTTTTCTGTTCGCGTCAATTAGATTCGCAACCAATTCCGTCGCGGTCGCGATCGAAGTTATGAGGATCGTTGCCTACTACCTTGAAGCGTCGAAAGCTGATATCACCGCAGTTTAAATCTGGCGGATAGTTTGGGATACAGACATCTGGGTAGCTGGCATCGCAATTACTACCATTATTTTGATTAGCTGTTGGTTGGCTGGAACTGCGTCTGCCTTTTCTGAAGTCCCAAGGCATAACTAATTCCGAAGCACTCCAGAAGTTAAGTCGTTTCTGCTTGGCATTATTTTCAGCAGCTAGGTAAGAATCTTTAGTTGACTTGCAACCGTCCAAATATTGATGATAAACAACAGCATGACCTTCTTTAATCATAGTTAAATTAATTGACTGGTTTTGCCGATAGACTTCAGCTACAGTTCTGTTATAGCGATCGGTATCGATCGCTCGGTAACTTACGGTTTGTCCGATAGGCAATAGTTGTTGTAAACGAGCTTTAGCTTCGTTGCCATAAGGGTTTTGGGCTAGCTCGCTAGCATCAATACATCCCAATCTGATGGCAATAACTTCCGAATTTTTCTCGATGCGAATGGTATCTCCGTCACCAATGCTAACAACTTTGGCGTTTTCTATTATCGGGCTAGCAATTATAGGCGTAGAAATTAAGTTGGAAATTAAAAGTGAGGCACAGATGAAAATTAGTGTTTTCATAGGGAAAGTGAGTTCTGCCTACTTATTATTCCCAAATTTAAAGTGTTTTTTAGGTTGTCTGAGGCGGTCACTTTCAATCTTTATGAAATATGTTGCAAAGGTTAGCGATTGCGCTACGATGGCTAGTTTGGTTTTATTCGTAATTATTGCGGTAGACGAAAACACATTCATAACAACTATTTTCTCACATTAATTTTTGATTGGTACATTGATTTATTAGTTAAGTAAATAGGTAAGAAAATAGAGCTAGTTTAATGTCATGGCTCAGGACAAAGTATTTGATTATCAAAAGAGCGAATTATATTTTCGCTATAATTCAAAGTAATAATATTTAATTTTGTTTGCCATTAATTTACGGCGTTCGGCTAGAAAATTATTATAATTATCAATAGTTTTGGTTTCCATACCATCAGGAAGACAGTGCCTTAAAAAATTATGGCTCATTTGCTCTATATTATTGATTCCACCAAACTTAGTTGCACCATCTTTGGTTTGCTCTAAAAGGAGTAAAAAATATTCAGACGGGGGTTTGTCTCCAATAGAAATATTGATTTCACTCTGCATCATTACATAATTAGCAATCTGGTTATATCGACCGCGAGTTAAGCCGTGTTTTTGAAGATATTTTTTGGGAAATATGTGGTGAATGTCTCCTTTATGGAGTAAAAGGTCACTTACAGTAATATCTTTTGATAAAAATCCTTTATCATTTGCTTTGACTTGAGATGCCAGGAAAACTTTGAAATAAGGACTACTAGCTACAGAAGTATTCATTTGTTGTGGTAACGATGAGTTCCAAAACGCCTCTGATAAATCAGCAGATTCGATTTTTGATAAGTATTCTGGAAATCCAAACTCATTGATTCTTTTTATGTCCAGATCAAATGTAGATTCTGGAGAGCCAGAATATCTTCCAGTTAATATAGACATGACAAACCATTTACGAACATAGGATTCTATTAGACTTGAATCAATCTTTTGTGCTTTTAGAACTAAATAAACGATATAAGAAAAGTTAAGAGCATTTTTAGAACGAATCATTGATGAGATGATAAATCCAGATGAGCGAATAATCATGATAAAACGCTTGAAGTTAGTTTCATTCATAAAATTGAAAATGCCTTTCTCAAGCATCTTGAAAGATGATTCTGCTATTTCTTCTTCATAACTTCTAGTTTCAAAGTTTCTACCTGAGAGTAAAGCTACTAAATCTTCTAATCTTCCTCGCTTGAACTCTGAAGTAAAAGCTACACGCAACATATCGGTATATGAAGGAGCATACAAACTATCGTTGAAGGATTTTAGCCAGGACATTTTCTGAAAGTATTCTGTATCTRAAAAATCCACATCTATTTCTGCTAGTTGCTGGTAAAATTCTGGTGCAACTGCCAGATGACAAAAGTAATCAATACATTTTCTTAGTAAATTACCTTCATAAGTTTCATTGGCAGCAATTTTGGACATAGCAAAATCTGCTTGACTTAAACTCTTTCCTTGAGAGTTAATACGTATAAATATTTCTGTAATAGTTTCAATATCTAAATCTGAATTAAGTTCTATTAAACCGATATGGTTGTTGGCTATCCCTTTTAATAGCTCGATACTTTCAAAAATCTTGTCTTGGTCAGCATTTTCATTTTTTTGACAATAATCATAGACAAATTTGATAGTTTTAAAATCATGAGCAAAAACTCTGGCAATATCTACAATCCAAGATTTGTCTTTGCTGATAGCAGTATTAGAAACTTCAAATTTTCTTTCTTGTGGCTGAAAAGCAATTGTTATGTGTATTTTTCTGTAGTCTTTGTTGATTACATATTTTCCTAAAACAGCAGCCATTAGAGCAGTAACACGCTGTTGCCCATCTATCAATATTCTTTTGCCACTAGATGAAGTTCCGTCTTTTAACTTAACTGTAGGATTACGCCATGCAATCAGATAACCTACTGGATATCCTTGATAAAGAGAATCGATTAGGTCGCGAACTTGGCTGCTATTCCAGACGAACGGTCTTTGAATTTCGGGTATAGCAATTTCTCCTGAACTAATCCAAGAAAGTAATGTTTGAACAGGATGTTGATTGACTGAATATTTTGGCATGGGCATGAATAACGATATTTTAAATGTGCTTGCTTAATGATTAGAATGCCCATTTATTTATCTGTGCTAGTAATTTTGTTTTAAAGTAATTGAGAGCAGTCTTTAAAAACTTCTTGGTGAAAAATCTTCGTTCTCGCCGATAATTTCTGATTGTGTAAGCTCATCGGACATTTCAACAATTGCTCGATTGACTGGTTTATGTACCGATTCGTTTTGGTAATTGTCCATGTCTTCGTAACGGCGGCGTTTGGCTCGATTGGCTGTAGCCAATCCGACCAGCACGCTTCGTGCTGCCAGAGCTTCGCTCTGGGATGGCTGGAGCCGTCCCTTTGGAAATGGCGAATCTGCGTATGCAAAATGGCTACCTGAACCACAATGCGATAGCGATTTCTAGCAGCACCCATCAGTTCGTCAGTACAAAACATTACTTGAGAAGTGTCTGAAGTTGTCATGAGCAAGATGTCTGAGAAGTTGTCTATTCACAAGATTCCCCCAAACATCTAAAAAACATCGGCAAGCTATAGACAAAAAGAAACTTGGGAGCGATCGGCTTTGCCGCACAGCTTCGGCTGTGCGGCAAAGCCGATAAGCGGAAGCGCAAGCTGAGTCTACGACTTACGTTGAGCTTTAGCTAGTTGAGAGAGCTTGATAACTGTGTTTTGCAAATTTTTATTCCTTATAAATCGTTGCGTTAGTGTAAATTTTTACTGGCTAAATGGGAATTATAAAGTAAAGATAATTTTTTTTATTTATGAATTTATTCAATCCAGAATGCTCTAATTTAGGAGAGTGTGTTGATTGCATACTAGATTTAGTCAAACAAGAATCAGCGTTAAATTTTCCTCAAAACATATCAATTGTAGAAGCTTCACTAAGAAAAGCGATTGCTCCTAAATTTGAAATTGTCTTTGCTGGTGCTTTTAGTGCGGGCAAGTCGATGTTAATCAATGCCTTATTAGAAAGAGAATTACTTTATAGTGCCGAAGGACACGCAACTGGAACCGAATGTCATATTGAATATGCTGAAGCCGATGCCGAAAGAGTAGTTTTAACTTTTCTCAGTGAAGCGGAAATATATCAACAGATACTTAATCTGTGTCAGTATTTGGAACTAAACGCCGCAACAGAAATAGATTCGGAAGTGATTGACTTACTAGGTAAAGCTGCAAAAGCAATTATCGAACACGAAGGAGGAATAAATAAATCGGAACGAGCTAAAAGAGCTTATGCTTTAATTTTACTTCTAGAGGGATTTGTTAATAATCGCGATCGCCTGCATCCTCATAACCATGCTACCTATTCAATGGAGCAGTTTAATTTTAATAATTTAACTGAAGCTGCTAGCTATGCTAGACGGGGAAATAATAGTGCAGTTTTAAAAAGGATTGAATATCACTGCCATCATCCCTTATTAAAAGACGGCAACGTTTTGGTAGATATGCCTGGTATCGATGCGCCAGTAAAAAAAGATGCCGAACTTACCTATCAGAAAATCGAACATCCCGATACTTCGGCTGTGGTGTGTGTGTTCAAGTATGCAGCGACGGGAGAAATGACTTCCGAAGAAACTGAATTAATGGAAAAAATGCGGGCTAACCCAGGCATTCGCGATCGCGTTTTTTATGTCTTTAACCGTATCGATGAAACTTGGTATGTTGCACAATTACGTCAACGGCTAGATAAACTGATTCAAACTGAATTTAGCAACAACAACAGAGTTTATAAAACTAGCGGTTTATTAGGTTTTTACGGCAGTCAAGTTAAACATACCAGCAGTAGCAACCGTTTTGGCTTAGATACAATTTTTGCCGAAAGCGTCAAAGGCATTGGTGGTGAAGAAGAAACCCCGCAATTTGTAAACGAATTTAATAAATACTGTGCTGCTTCTGGCAAATTAACCCGTACTAATTTTAAAGTATCGGTCAACAGTTATGAAACTTCCAACCAAAACTACACTCGAATTCTTAGCGAGTGGGGTACGCCGTTAATCGAACAGCTTATTGCTGATAGCGGTATTGAAGAATTTCGCACCGCTATTACTCGCTATCTGACAGAAGAAAAACGTCCCCAACTATTTGCGACTTTAGCTGACGATCTCCAGCCGCTTTGTATCAGTCTCAAAAAACATTACGAGTCACAGCTTAGAGAATTAGATAGCCAGCCTCGCGAAATTGAGACAATGAAAGCACAGGAACTAGCCCAACTCAATCACCAACTACATCAGATAGGAAAAGACTTTACCAAACATATAGAGAACGAAGTCAATTTAGTCGTTACCAATAGCGATCGCGATTTTGAAACAGATTTCCGCGAACTCAAAGCCAGAATGGTTAGCCGACTGGACGAACTATTGCAAACTTTTTCCGTTCGTGATGCCTATAGTCTGGCTACTCTTTCTCATCCTCGTAACGCCACCGCACCTTTGCTTGCAGTTTTAGTAGAAGCTTTATACTATCTCTCTAACGAACTGGAAACAGTATTAGTAGAAGCAGCGCAAACAATTGTCGATCGCTTTTGTCAGCGTTTGAGCGATCGCATCCAAAAAACCGAATATTATCGTTCACTGTACCGCTTACTAGATAACGATAGCGGTGTTGAAAGCCAATTAAAAGAGATAGAAATCAAATTAATTCATGGCTTGGAATGCGAAGCGCGAACCGAATGCGATCGCTACGTGCGTGAAAGTCCACGTTTTTACGATGAAGGAACTTTTTCTATTTACCAGTTTCGACAAACCTTACAGCAAACCTCGCAAGGTTATGACGCAGAAAGTATAGTAGGTGCCGAACCTGCTATCAGACAACTATTAAAGCTGGATTTTGAACCCAAAGTTTCTGCTACAGTACATCGTAACTTTCGTTCTGCGATCAACAAGACTATAAAAGCTCATCTGCTACCAATGGCAGAACAGCAAGCCGAAACAGTTCTACAACACTATCCTCAAGCTAAAGCTCATTTAGAAAAGACTTTGGAAAAAGAAGCAACCGAAAAAATTGCTTATAATCAGCGTTTGCAACAGGAAATCGAACAAAAAATCGCGCAGTATAACAAAGTAATTACAAGTATAAATACCTGTTTGTCAGCTATGAAGTTAAGCGATCGCTCTTTACCACTAATTCTCGAAGAAGAATCTATCAGTGAAGTTACCGAAAATGGTTATAGCGATCGCACCGAGATCGAAACGGCACTACCTGTAACCGAAATCTAAACCTTTAAAGTGGGCGAGTTGCCCACTAAACTTTTTTATTGACCACAAGAGTAATCATAATGGAAGATAATTTTCAACTTAAAGAATGTTCTGAAGACGATGTTTTAGAATTTAACTCTGGAACTTACAGAATTAAAAACATTATGCAAAAATTAGTTTCGTCCAAAGACAATTTATCAACTCAACTATACAATCAATTAAATAGTATGGGAATAAATATTATTCCTAAAAATAGAGCTTTTAGACAATGGTTTGATGGCGGTATTGATTGTGAAATTCTTAAGCTGGGTGCTAAAAACTGGAAAAAAGGCAAGGTAAGATTAAAAGTAACCTTTGAGTTTATTCCTGATGAGCCAGAAGAAAACATTTCTGAATCGCTTTTAGATGAAATTAGACAAACAGCAATTAATAACAATAATAAATAAAAATGAAAAGACAATACCATTCATTAGACAACAATAAAGACAGTGTAATTAATCTGGTATCTAATTCAAGGAACAGTTACAATTTTTTCAATCTCGATCCGATGTTTAAATTAGAAGCGTTGCAGACAGAAGTAATATGCAAATTGTTGTGTATTTCATCTTTAAAACAACTAGAAGAACCTTATATAGCACCAAGAAAAAAATGGATTGATGAAGGTTTAGATTGCGAGCTTCTCAAACTTGGTTCGTATAGTTGGCAGAAAGGCAAACTAAGAATTAAAGTTACTATAGAATTTTCACCCGATGAATCAGAAATATTTGTTTCTGATTCACCTCTCGATGATATTAGACAAATTGCGATTAGCAATAATAAATAAATATAATTTTGCAAAAAATTAAAAATGAATAATATAAAGCAAACAAATACTGATGACGATTTTTTGTATTTTAACGAACACTTAAATAAATATGATGCAAAAGATGTTTTATCAACAAATAATTCAATAATTACAATAGGTGAGTTCAAAAAAAATGTTACAGAGACATTCCGAAGAAATGGTATGGGTTCAATTGGGCAATTCTTATCTAATACGTGTAAAGGCTTGAATCCAAGTAAGTGGTTAATTGAAGGAGATGAATGTGAAATTTTAAGCGCAAATCATCTTGGATGGCAAAAAGGAAAGATAAAAATAAAAATGACTTTAGAATTTATTCCCGATAAACCAGAAGAAAACATTTCTGAATCGCCTTTAGATTCTATACGTCAAGAAATTACGGAGTAAAAAATGACTGAGGATCGCTTTGAATTATTAGAGCATGAAGATGTATATTCTGATTCAGTTATATGTTTTGAGAATGAAACAACATTTAAAATAAGCAAACTTTTGGAAAAACTTAATAACTTGTTGATAAATTTAATTTTAAATGGATTACCAGATATTTTACTTAAAACTGGTTTGGGAAAACCACCACATTATGGCTCAAATTGGAATAAAGGTGTTAAAGCTGAAATTTTAGAAGCTAAAACTGGTGAATGGAAAAAGGGAAAAGTTAGATTGAGAGTTGTACTAGAATTTTGTCCAGATGAATTAGAGGAACCAGAAAAACTGTCTTTAGAGTCACCTTTAGATGATATTAGGCAAAACACAGTTAAAGCTAGTTAAATTACAAAAATTAGACAAAAATGGATAAATCGAGAAAAATAATGAATGGTGACGAAATTGTTTCTGTTAACAGAGATGATAATGTTTTAGTGTCTCATCATACTTACAAAGTCGAAGAATTTCTCCATGAACTCAGACATAAAATTCATGGTGAGAGGATGAAAAAATGGTGCAAAACAGGTGTTGACTGTCAAGTACTGACTCCCACTCAAGGATGGAGAAAAGGCAAAGTCAAAATCGTTTTAGAATTTTGTCCCGATGAAACCGAATCGCCTTTGGATAGTGTTCGTCAAGAGATAAACGAGTGAAAAACAATCTATAAAGTCTGACGGCTATCAAATCAGTTAAATTAAATTTTTTGTATTTTGCGATTTCGCCACCCTTTAAATGTCAAAAACTCCCAGGATAAACATACCACATACTGTTAGGAAGTATGTATTACAAAGAGATGAATATCAATGTCAAAGCTGCGGTAAAACTGCTAAAGAAATCGAATTAAATATCGACCATATTATTGCTTTAGCAAAAGGTGGAAGTAACGATATTAGTAACTTGCAAACTCTTTGTCGTAGATGTAATCAACAAAAAAAGCATAACTACGATACTCGATTTAAGCGTTACTTTGATTTTTAGTATATTTTAATAATAAAAACTAGCCTTAGCTTGTATAATTCCCGTTAATATTTTGTTCATAACAGCCGAAAGTATCAATTCTGTTCTTTAGTCTCTTTTGTGACGATCTCTAGCTTATTCTTGGTAGAGGGTACGCGGATAGGTTTTAGTTGCTGGAGCAAATATGCAAGCGATCGTGCCATGAGAGATAGCGATCGCTTGAGAAAAAAAATAGTGGGTTGGCGATCTCTTAGTGGACGATCTGCGTTCAATTGGATTAAGGGTGATTGTGGAGGTGATTGCTAGAAGCAGGTAGGGGACTTGCATAAGCCCTCAATAGATAATCGAGGGCAGCTTGGGATTTTTCTTGAGGCTCAATCGCTAAAATCTCATCATAAAGTTCATCAACATCGTTATCTCTTTTCTTAAGTGTTTTTTGAGGTGGATTAACGGTTAGTTGTGTGAACGATCGACTGAGTTAAATCGTGACTTATTACAGTTGGGTCGAGTAGCTGTCACGGTATTTATAGCGTATAGTAGTATTATATACTATAAATACTATATTAATAAAAGATGGAATTATCAAAACTAGAGAGAAAGCGGGCGATAGACAAGCTGAAAAAGAGTACCTCTATTGCTAAATATGCCTTTTATGAAGCATTAGAGAAAAACAAAATAACCGATGAACAACTATTAAAAATGGTTGAGTATTCTGAGGTTATGGCAATGCTCAAGCCTGTGATTGACACTAACAGGGCTGGACAGGCTAGAAGAACTAGAGAGGCTAATATAAGAACCGAGCAAGTAGAACAGGAATTATCCGTCCTTAAGCAACAGTTTATGGATTTTGTGAACTCAGAAATTGTCAAACTGGGTAAATGGCTTATGGATAAGCTTAGTCTTTCGGGACAGACAAGAAAGACCGAGCTTGCCAAAAAAGATTTAGTTTATATTGAAGATTATCAGAATGATGTCGGCGATTTGGTAGGCACTCTACAGGAACACAACAAAATAACCGATCGGCAGTTATCAGAAAACGAACTAGCTATACAGTCACTTCAAGAAACTATAGATAACCAAAAGAAGATAATCAGAGTTATCAAAGAAGAAATTACCCAAAAATATGGGTCAAATGCTTGGAATAATATTCAGTTTAAAATTAAAGGGAGTATCGAGCTAGATGAAGCTAGTTAATGGTTTAAGTTATCGCCAGTGGCAAAAGAGGAATACTCTAGCATTTAAAGCCTTGTCCAAAGAAACCCAGAAAAACCTAAGAGCAAAGGGTTACTACAACTTTGGTTGGGACAGGGTTAAAAAATCTTGGACGTTACTTTCTGAGTATAAGATTGTTAGTCTAACTGATTACAAGGTCAAAAAAGGAGATCTAGAAGGGGCGATCGCACTGGTAGAGCTTGAGTCTGAAAACGCCAATAAATTAGCTAGTAAAACGGTTGAAAATATTCAGCAGACACGTCAAAAGCTAGATGAATTATTGAATAGTGCGCTCGATAAGTATTCCAAAGTTTAGATTTTTAGGTTGAAATTATGGTAGGTATATCTAAGTCTAAACTGATTCATCTATACGAAGGAAAAGATATTCAAACTGTTTGGGATGAGGCAAAAACGTTACCTGTAATCAAGCATCCAGAATTAGGTTACATCAGTTCCAATTATTTTAGAGAGTTATACGTCAATAAACCCTGTCCGTATTGTGCCAAGAAAATGGTGCGAGGTCAGAATATTCATGCCACTAATTCTAAAGAGGAAGCCAGAAAAAGAGGCTATGAATATTTCAATCTTCAAGGAGTAAAGGTAATTAATCAGGCAGGACAAACCTATTTTCATCCCAACTACATAACCATCGATCACAAAATTAATAAAGCCCGATGCCCTCAGAAAATGTTTGATTATGACAATTTACAGGTTGTGTGTTGGCGGTGTAACAAAGATAAAGGAGATGACAATACTTATGATTCTCGATACAACCGAAAATATTTAACCTCTTTGGTTGATGAGGCATTAATGCGTTACGGCAACTCCTACCAAGTTAAAAAGCCGATATGAGTTCTATGACAAACTCTCAAAATGAGCAGCTAAGGTGTGTCTGATATCGGATTCTTCCACGAAATTGGGACTCTCTAGATGCCACTTACTGTTTACTTTTCGACGGCGACGAAGAAACTGATTGGCAAAGTGTTGGCTTAATTTAAAGTCTTATTTTCGTAGCGTTTCATATTGTTAACCTAAAAACAAATTGTACATTTCAAGTTTCTACATTTAATTTACTAACCATCCAAATTTTTCCAAACGACTCTTGAACCCTCTCTTTGAGCTTTACCTCTTTGACAAACTAAATCGACAGTTGCCTGCATCTTTTGCCTTACCTTTTCGTTTAATTTGCCAATACTCAACAGAGTCGCAATTTCTCGATAAAGGGCATCTTCATCTATAGAAAAAGATTGAGAAACAATCCATTCGGCGGCTACGGCGGTTTCTTCTACAGGAATCTGTTCGATTTTGCGTTTTTTTCCATCAATGGGTTGTCTGACCACCTTCCAGTTTTCCCATTGTTCCCTCGAAGACCAAATAAAATCTTGATGTAGCCACAATTGCCCTTTTTCGACTAGTCGCTCTACTTGAATGGTAATTTGATTTGTCAGTTTTTTGGTGGTTTTATTAAATCCCCAACATCCAGCCACTAATTTTACAATAGCCTTAATCGAAATAGGTGCTTCTACTGCTATTAGGGATAATATCCGTTGTTCAATTAAAGGAATTGCCTCATCGGTATAGATGAGATGGGTTCGATCGGTGACGGTTTCTAAACTAGCTACGGTATAGGGAACGAGCGGACTTGCAACCTTAATTGGTTTGCTCGAAGATACAGCTACAGAAGACTTGAAAGCTGGTATTTCAGGCTGTTTAACAATCGCCTTTAATTCCACTTCTTTTGGAATAGACGGAGAATAATCTACCAATTTAGGTTCAAAAGAAATTGACGAGGTTGGGAGATTAGCAGCAGAAACAGAAGACTGAAGCTCGAATTCTTGAATAGCTCTCTTCACTTCCTGCTGCAATCGTTTTAATTCTTCCTCGTGTTTAAATCTCCAGTCTAAACACCAAATTCGATGTATGCGCCAGCCTAAACTTTTTAATACCGCTTGACGCACGCATTCCCTATCTTCTACCGTAGCTGCCTTGTGATAGGTTTTACCGTCTGTCTCAATGCCCAGTACATATAACCCAGGTTGGTGTGGATGGAGTACGGCTAAATCGATGCGATAATCTCCACAGCCTACTTTACAATTAACAGCATACCCCAGACTAACTAGAGCTTCATAAATTTCTTGCTCTACGCCACTATCAAAATCGTTGGTTTTTAATAATTGGTTTTCTGGTGCTGCCGTTCCTTGTTTTTCGGCAAATTCGAGAAAATCTTTTAGATGGCTTGCCCCTGTAGCTGTAGTTCGATTTAAATCGATATGAGAAGCTTTTATAGTAGAAAAAATATTCAGAGATTGACGGGCGCGAGTCACTGCCACATTGAGTCTTCTTTCACCCCCTTGTCGATTTAACGCACCGAATGACATAGACATCTGACCGTTTTTATCGGGTGCGTAGCAAATACTGAAGAAAATTTCATCTCGTTCATCTCCTTGGACATTTTCAAGGTTTTTAACAAAAACTTTTTCATCAAAATCTTTAGCAAAATGAGGCTCAATCTCAGGATACTGCTCGCGGGCTCGGTCTAGTAACTCATCTATGAGGAGTTTTTGCGGAATACTAAAAGTAATAACTCCAAAAGTGCGTTCGTGGGGTTGATAGGAGCGTAGTTGACTGACTAAAAAGTTGACTAACTTTTCGGCTTCGGGTTTATTAATTCTGTCGCCACGTTTGTAAAAGCCATTACTAACTTGATGCCATTTTAACCCCGATTTGTTACTAAAGCTTTGTGCTGAAGGAAAAATATTCAGTTTTCCACCATAATAATTCTTATTGCTAAAGTCAATCAACGTTTCGTGCTTACTGCGATAGTGCCACTGAAGCATTTGTTCTGGAAACTGGGAAGCGATCGCTTCATCGAGCAGGCTTTCTAATTCCACAATGTCATTCTCATCAATGTTTAGATTGTCACTATTGGTTCGTCCAAAGAAATTTGTAGGAGGCATTTGTTTGGAGTCACCGACAACAATCGCTTGTTTTCCTCTAGCAATAGCTCCAATAGCATCGTAGGTTGTGAGCTGGGAAGCTTCATCAAAAACCACCAAATCAAAGGGAGTGCCATCTGCCGATAAATACTGAGCTACCGACAAAGGACTCATTAGTAAACAAGGTTTTAGTCTGGGCAAAAGATTGGGAATTTTTTGAAATAAAACTCGAAGAGCAAGATGTCCTCGTTGTTTTTGGCTTTCTCGTTTGAGAATTCCCACTTCAGAACCATTAAAGACAACAGTTGTAGAAGGTAGTTTTTTACCTAAACTGGCGCGAATAAAATCGCGACTGGTTTGGAAATATTGTTTCTTTAATTGGCGAAACTTTTCTACCTGTTGACTCTGTTCTTTGCCTTCAAATTGTCGTAAAGTTGGTTGGTTGTCGAAATATTTAATAAACCAAGGCTGAAGGATAGCTTTCAATAAAACTTTTGGTAACTCTTCTAAGTTAATTCGACCGCGACGATGAGCTTTGAGTAATGGGGTAAGATGCTGTCGTTCTAGCTCTTGACAAATTTGATTGTAACGACACCAATTTCTAAACTCCGAGCGATGGGTTGTGAGGTTAACCAGTAAATTATTAAATTGATTGAGAAAATCTTGACTAGACGGCTCGATAATTTCTGCTTGAGTTTCGAGCAGTGTTTCTAATTCATTTAATTGTGTTTCTAATTGAGCCAAAAGCTTGTCTAAATTGGCTGAAGGCTCTTTCAGTTGAGGACAGCTAATTATCTTATCAGTAAATTTTGAGTGCAGCTTTTGAACCGTATCGTCGCTAAACTCCTTCAGAGAGTTATGAAAGCGATCGCTTCTGGATAAGAATAATTGAAGTTGCTCTAAAGTGTTAGCTTGAGTCCAAAAAGGCGCAAACGCTCGCTCGATTTCTGGTTGTTGCTGTTCGATTTGTTGGGATAAATTTTGGACATCAAGAGCTATTCGCAAATGATCGAGAATTTGCTTATTAGAAGGAAGTTTTCCCTTGGCAATAGAGCGTAAAGAAAAGCGGGGAATGAGTTGTAAGAACCAGCGCCATAACGGAAAAGTTTTCTCTAGCTTGTCAAAGGTTTTGATTCGGTTCTCTAAATCTAGGGTATAAATTTTCTCCTGCCAGTGTTTTTGTAACTGATGGCGATGTTCTACATTTTGACGGGGTAACTCCAACCAACGATTTGTTTTCTGATGTAAATCTTTCCAGCGATCGCTTTTAAACGTAGCAATATGAACTCCTCCTTCAGCCAGTGTCAGTCCCAGATTGGGTAATTTTCTTAACAAATTGAGAGAAGGTTTTAGATCGGTATCGAGGAATAAATTATTTAAAAAAACAGTCAGAGTATCTTCCAAGTCAGATAGGCGACCCTGAAGTTTAGCGATCGCATCGACAATATTTTGTTCGCGAGATAAACTCCAATCACGACAATGACTAATTTGCCAAGGATGGTGCTCGATCGGGTTAACTACGTTTACTCGATTTATATACTGCTCGACTAATTGCAGCATTTGCTTCAATTGTTCCTCAGTTAAACTGTCTAGATCGATGTCAGGTAAACTAATCGGTTGAACTGATTCTAAAGCAGCTAAATCTCCCAACATCTCATAGAGGGAATTACCGAAAGAAGTTTTCTGATGCAATGCTTCAGTATAAGCAGCAAGCTGCTGTCTGAGTTGTTCTAATTCTTTAGTGAATTGTTCCCAAGGAACATCTGATACACGCTCTTGGTTGAGAGATTTAGCCAAGGACTCAATTACTTTTTTGCGATTTGCTTTATTACTGTGCAGTTCTAAACAAAAATCTTCTAACCCCACTTGGGTAAGACGACGCTGGACTACTTCTAAAGCTGCCATTTTTTCAGCGATAAAGAGGACGGATTTACCTTTAGCTAAAAAAGCAGCAATGAGGTTAGTAATGGTTTGGGATTTTCCCGTTCCAGGAGGACCTTGCAAAACTAAATTTCGCCCTTTTAAAGAAGCATAAACGGCAGCTAGTTGAGAAGAATCAGCATCAACTACTGTAGGAATTTCCGATAAAGAGACAGTATCTAAATCTTTAGCGGCTATTTCTCCCACTTCATCAGGTAGAGGTTGCAATCCACCAGAAGCAATATGTTGGACAAGGTGGTTTTTTAATAAAATTTCTGCGTTATCCTGTAAGTCTTTCCACATTAAGAACTTACCAAAACTAAAAGTGGTAATTACTGCTGCGTCTATCACTAACCACCCTGGTTGATTGGCAATGATTTTTCTGACTTCTTTTAAAGCTTCAGTAATATTAAATCCACTCTCATCTTCGGATGGTTCGGCAATAACTTTGAGGTCAATTCCGTAGTCCTGACGAATTTTTTCGACTAAAGTGACATTACCTAGAGGATCGGTATCTCCCAAGCAAAAACTAACTCGATAATTGGTTCGACTAACCGAAAGATTAATGGGATATAAAAACAAGGGAGCTAGTTTGGGAAGAGAACCTCCTTTTTCCGTCCATTGCAGTAATCCTAAAGCAACATAGAGAGTACTAGCACCTGTTTCTTCTTGGGCGATTAAAGCTTCTTTTTCTAAGAGTTTACCAACTTTATAGAGCCATTCTCGATCGCAATGCAATGGAAGTCCATATCTTTGTAAATATTCAGTTCCCAATCCATGAATTGCTTTACACCTTCCTTTAGCTAAGTCAGAGACTTTTCTGGCTAAAATTTCACTTTCATCAGTTCTATTTTGTAGTAATTGTTGATTTCTTCGCTCTTCCTGAGCAGAAGTTGATAAAATTTCGATTTGTTGACCCGATGCCAAATAGTCTTCAAATTCTGGTAATAGTCTATCTGGAATGTCTAAAAAAAGAAAAGTCTGTTTTTTCTTTTTTATACGCTTGATAAAATCCCTGAATATATATTGATATAATTCTTGTTCGTATTGTTGAATAATATTTACTAAAAGATTCTGAAGCAGCGGCTCGTTTATCTCGATATAAGATGATAAATCAAATTGCTGGCTTAAATTAAAATCTCGGCTAATAACTCGCTCTGGCTTTAATTCCTCAAATGTCTTAACGAGTTGTAAAAGTATATCTGGCTCAATTTCTTCTTCACTTTCCATGTGACGATTAATTAAATTAGCTAATATCTCTCGAACTTTGGTAATTAGCAAACCCGCAATTAATTTACTAACATCTAAGTTTGCCAAGTTAAGCAATTTGTTTCTCATCGATAAATCGAGTAAACTCGACTTCCATCGCTGAAAACGTTTTTCAACAGATTCTGGTAATTTTTCTTTTTTCTTTTGCTTATTATTTTCTTCAGTTAACCCTGTTTGTTGAGCTAATGCTGCTTGTCTGAGAATTTGCTGCGCGAGACTGGTAATTTCTTCCTGATTAGTTTCAGGTGTAGCAACAGCACCCATGCGAATTGGTAGAGGTTTATAACCCTTCTCTCGACATATTCTGAGATCGACAGCACCGATTAATGGAACATTGTTTAGATAAAATATAGCCTCCTGTTTAGCCGCTTCAAAAGCAGGTTGAGGATGGGCTGCATAGCTGCTGGAGTTAAACAGTAGTAAAGACTCAGCTTGAATCAGATTAGTTAGTTTTAATGGCTCATCAATCACAGGATAATAATTATGTTTTTCTTCTTCTAGCCAAACTCCAATAAAAGCATGATCGTTAACAACAATTACTAAAGGATTTAGACCCATTTGTTCTAAACAAGCACAAGCCAAAACTGATAGATCTAGACAAGTTCCCATTCGATCGATTAATACTCGATCTGGAAAGCGGATTTTCTGATTTCCCTCAAAAGAAGCTGGAGGATTAATATAAGAAATGCCAAAATCTCTGAAAGTTTCATACAAGGCTTTAGTCATTTCATAAACGTCTTGGGAAGAGCCTTGATATCCATGAAGAGAATTATTTCCCGTATTGCGTTTTAAAACCTCTCGTACCTGTTTGAGTACCTGCATAATCACAGGATGATTGGGAGTAACAAAACAAGCTAATAATTCTAAATATAATTCTTTGATGTTGTAATCGTTATAAGCTAATAGATTAACTTCTTTTTTGACCTGTCCTAAAGTTATTTCCCCTTTCTTAAGGCTACATTCTAAAACGATTCTTTCTGCTTCTAAAGTCTTCTCCAGTCTGCCAACAGGTAATCGCAGGTCGATAACATCAATTTTGATTTCCTCTCCACCATGAATCTTTGGGAGTTGTATCGTTACTGATTCTCCCAAGTCAGGGTATAAAGCAACTTCTAGGATCGCATCTTCTAAGGGGGAAGAATCATTATTAATAATAGAAACAGGTCCAACTAGAGGAACTCCAGATTGTTCGAGAGCAAAACTAAAACTGGGTTTATGTTCTACCTTAAGAGTAATATTGTGTGAGGTCATAGAAATACAAAACAATGATGATACTTACCTGTGGTGTGAGTACATCTATTGGATTCAGTTAACTGGCAAAGCTTTGTAGCTCATACTTATAAAGTACCCAAACTTAGAGGATATCTAACTGAAGAACAAAAAACCAAGAAGAGAATTTTTTAATCCATTCTTTTGCATAGATTTTTACTCTCGCACCTAAGTAAAAATATCGGTTTCAATTAACTGCTTTTTACCACTTATTCGTCTTGAGGCTTTGATTAAACTCGAATGCCTCGATGGTTTCGTAAATCATTTTCAATCGGTAATCTCCGAGTGGGCTGTATGAAATATAGCTGTTAATTGTTTTTGAATCTATTCACATTGTTCAAACAAGGCAATCGCCTTGTTGATGACTGTAAGTGCGATCGGCTCTGCCGCAAGCTTCGCTTATCGCACTATCGAAAATCAAGCAATTGAAATGCCGAAGTGATGGGCGGCATCTTGACAGTGGTGAGGATACATAATCTTGACGTGTTGAAGGGTAAAGCCAAGCGCATCCCTGGCAGCTTTAGTCATGCGTTCGCCTGATGGCTAAAATATTATGCTTAACCAAAGAATTCATCTGCTTGCTGCCAATGCTCTTTGGTAACATAAGCTCTAACAGTAAATAGCGTGGTGCTGAGAACACTAGCATCATCAGTAAAACCCAAACCAGCAATCGCATCGGGAATAGCATCGACAGGAGATAAAAAGTAAGTCAAAGCTGCAAAAATAGTTCCTTTGACATGAACTGGTGTTTCGCGATCGATGGCGCAGAAATACATGGCTACTGCATCTCTAACAAATGGAACGTATCCAATAAAACGTCTAACCTGTCCCAGAAAATCTTGCATACCTATAAGTTCTAGTTGCAAATATGAATTTGATGAGCTTTTATTTTATTAGCTTATATTTTAAAAGTTTAATGTAAAGTAATTTAAATGTTGAGAAAACAAAGAAAGATTCACGATAAATTGATTGTTTGATAAAAATTTAAAGAATTAATAGTTTCAAGACTTTAAAAGCAGTAGACTAGCTTAAAGATATTAGTGCATCGATTGCTTTTTGAAGATAGGCAGAATGTATCCAGCCGACAAAAGCAGCATATTCACACTCTCCATATTTATTAGCAATAAATACGTGCTTGACACCTACCAGATTCGTCCAAGTTCGGATGCTAGTTCCATCGGGAAAGGACATTATAGTTTTCGCCGCAGGAAAATCTCGCGCACTGGCATCAGTGATACCAGGTACATCTCGAAAATACTCTATCAAAATTGAAACGCTATCTTTTTTAGGAGCAGGAAGCACTTGCCTCGGACTCGACCAAAATTCTTGAATTGCTTTTATGACGGCAGGATGAGTTCTCAATTCTGGGTGAGTTACACCTTCAAGACAAACGAAGTGAGCGTGTTTTAACTTGGTAGATTCGATAGATACAGTACCATCTCCACCACCCGTGATATTTCCAGCAACTACTAATGTAGGAATAGCTGCCGTAATTTGTTCGGCTATAGCACGTCGATTTTTGCCAAGGTGTTTAGCCATACCAATGCCCCAACTAAAAGGATCGATAATTCTCGCTAGGTCTGCACCACCAAGAGGAGAACCTAGCAAAACTAAAGACTCAAATCGCTGCCACCACTCTGGATGCACTGATAAGACTTCTATCCAGATTACACCTCCTAGCGACGAGGCAATAATTCGAGCGGGAAGATCGCGATACTGCTCTAATATTTGTGCGGCAGTTCGCTCGACGTAGCAAATGAGAGGTTCGATGTTGAGGTGTGTATCAATTAATCCTAAATTAGGAGCAATAATACATGATTGTGGTGGAGCTAGTTTACGAGCTAATAATCCCATCGCTCTGTTATTGTCAGTCATTCCATGTTGAGAAAATAACAAGAGTTTAATGGGACGGGAAGAAAAAACGTATTTTTCCTCAATGGGGCTACCGAGTTTACCCAAGTAACCCATTAATTCTGAAACTTGGCGAAGGTGTGACATATTTAATTGAGCGACTAAACCAAGACAAGGCGAGTTATTTATCTTGAAGCTATTAATAATTAATCAATTATTGCAATATATTTGTAGCATAAAGTTTAATAAGTTGGCGGTAAAAAATCCTCATTTTCGCCGATAATTTCTGATTGAGTTAGTTGGGGTCGCGCCGAGATACATGTTGAAACGTGCCACATCTGCTTAAAAGCACTAATATATATGGGTTTTAGAAACAGAATTTTAAACAGGATCTTTATGTCTGATAAATGGTATTAGCAGACATAAATCAACGAAAAACTAGGGTTTTAAGTCTGCTAATGCACTTCATAAGCCCTATTTTTAATGTCTGCTAATGTCTTTGGAGAAAGATAGTACCAAGCAGAATACAAATAAAAGCTTTACAGGGTATACCTTTCAAGCTTTTTTGCTATCTAGATAGTTGGCGATCGCAATAGATCTTGGAAAATCAAACCCTTACTTAGCAAGAGTTACAGGGAGATATGGCATGATTTTACCTTTATCTCGGCTTAACGCCTAGTTCGTCGGACAACTCAACAATGGCTCGATTGACTGGTTTATGTACTGAACAACTCAACAATGGCTCGATTGACTGGTTTATGTACTGATTCGTTTTGGTAATTGTCCATATCTTCGTAACGACGACGTTTAGCTCGATTGGCTACCTGAACCACAATGCAATAGCGATTCGATGCAGCATCCATTAGTTCGTCAGTACAAAACATTACTTGTGAAGTATCTGAAGTTTTCATGTGTAAAATAGCTGAGAAATTTTCTATTTACAACGTTCCCTAAAACTTTTCAAAAACATCAGCAAATTGTAACTGAAAAAAAATACTGTGGCGATCGCTCAAATCTTTGTTTCTATAATTCCCAAGTTAAAGAGTGAAGTTTTACCTGTCACAAGTAATTCCTTGTTTCTTTTTGATAGTTTTTTAAGACGATACTCAGCACGAGAAGCAGCCGCTTTGTTTCCTATTTCACTACTGAAAACTAACTGTAGAGGATGTTTATTTCGGGTATATTTGGCAGCTTGGTTGCTACCCGATTGGTGAACTTTAAAACGTTTGGGGACATCATTAGAAATCCCCGTATAAAGAGAATTGTTGCTACATCGAATTATATAAACAGACCACATGAATTAATCAAATGAGGAATTGCGATTAGCTTACGGGACTTGGGCTTTGCCAATAAGCGAAGCAAGTGCGACTCTGTGCGATCGCGTTGTTAATGTTGCATTTGACAAGAATGGCAGAGGCAATTGATAGCAGCAAGATTGTCTAACTCATCAGAGATGACGAAGTTGCTGGTATTGTAAAAATAGCCATCAGAGCGCACAATGTGGTCTGATGGTTGCCAATAGCCTAATTTAATCATGCCAAGCACCGAACCAGTAGTATGAATGTTAGGATGGCAACTATGAGCCATCCCAGTTGAATCATCTTCAATCCAAGCTATTCCAGTAAAAGAGTGGCGATAAAGAGCTTGGTATGGCGTAAGGTTTTGAATTAAAGTTTTCATAGTTGTGTTGCAGTGAATTGATTAAATTTCTAGCTGTCGGACTATGGATAAGGCATATTTGTGTCGCTCGACCTGGTTGCTTAATTGTTGATCTTTGAGATTGGTCAACTAAATAGAGCAGAAAGCAACTAAATCTTTCCAGAAATTAAAACAATAATTTTTTGGAAAACTAAATAACTGCTAATAACTTCAGCCGCTTTGGAACAGCTAAAAACTGCTACCAGTTTTTAGCTGGTAGCATTAGTAAATCAATCAAAATTGTTTGCTCGATAGGTATCAAAGCAAGCCAACAGCAGCTTGATGAGCTTTGGCTCTGATTCGATTAGAATCTCCAAACCAAGCAGAATTTAATCTAGTGGCTTGAGTTCGTCCTCTTTGATAATCGAGCCATTCAGTAACAGCGTTATAAGCGTGCCAGAGATTCTTTCCTTCATTGCCACGTCCTTTAAGAAAGTTAG